>NZ_JAMSHP010000002.1:0-38508 GCF_040147035.1 Halomonas sp. H33-56 | reverse complement strand
GCCACCAAACAGGCCGCCGAGACCGGTGTGCCGCCGGTGATGCCGAAGCAGCGCCGCGGTAGCAGGAAGGGTCTTGCCGACGTCGACCCCGAGAAGGAGGCGCTCGCGCAGTACAACCGGCAGGTCAACGACTACTTCTACGAGCTGGCAGGCAAGAACCCTGGCGCCACGCCCGAGCAGATCCGCCAACTGGTCCGCATCAAGTACCCGCCATACGAGGAGTGGCGCGACCGACAGTAGTGCCCGCCTCTGCCCCCTTTCCTGGATGACACGGCCCGCCGTGGGTTGCCCCACGCCCTTACACCGCCCCTCCCGCGTTATCGCCTCCTCGAGGCGCACCTATTTCCTCCCATCGCCCGAATATCACCACCAAGAACGCCACCAGTGGCCAGCGGCCGGCTCAGTCTCGTATGGGGAGTAAAATTAAGTGATTTCAGTAGATATTAGGTAATCCCAGTAAGAATTATCTGTGCACTGTTAATATGGGGTCTCTATGTAAAACCATAGGTTTAGTCTAACCCCCGGTTCCCGGGGTTTATCCCCAAAATGCCTCGCCAAGGCGAGAAACCGCTCTAGACTACCGCCGGCGCGGCGCGCCGTTGGTCCGAGGGGCTGCGCCCCTCGAGCACCCGCTCTGTTCGGCAGTTACATGGTGTGGCGCTTCTCGCGATTGTCCAGCGGCCTTCGGCCGGTGGCGGCGCTCGCGCTGATCGACCGATCCGGCATGGTCATGGCGCCTACCGTGCCGCTGCGCGGCACCCCGTCGCACGGCATGGCGGCAACCGATAGACTATCAACCATGCATACCTCATCCGCATTACGCCGCCTCGAGGCGACCCGCTGCCCAGAGTGTCACGGCCGGGGGCATAGTCGCGGCGTGTTCCACGACCTGGAATGCCCGGTCTGCGTCGGCGCGGGCTACGTCCAGGCGACTACCGGTCATCCCCTGGATACCCTCGCCGCGCGGATCCTCGCCCGGGCAGCGTCGGCTGACGCCGTAGTGGCTCGCAGGCGGCAGCTCGAGGCTCCCGACCAGGGAACCCCCGATCGCTGGATCCTGCGCAATCGATTCCGTGGCGACTGATGGCGCGACAGTGTCGCGCATATCGGCTAGAATAGTGTGACATATTCACGCAAAGGAGCCCCGGATATGTCGCGCAAGCGCGAGATCCGTCCCGACGAGGTGACCATCTGGCTGGGGGTGCTGCTGGATGCCGCCTTCGACCCCACCTCCGCAACCCTCAATCTGGCCAGGAGCGCCGAAGCGTTCAACAGCCAGGCCCGAGGCCAGGGTCTCGATTTCCAGCCGCAGACGGCCCGTGACGGCCTTTGCCAGCTGCTGGCGCTGGCCGGCGACTTTACCGCCTATCCCGAGGACTACACCGATCGCCGCCGAGCCGAGCTGCTGCTCGCCTGGGTCGACCGCTGGATGCAGCCCGAGGACTGGTCCCGTCTTTCCTCGAGGGTGCGCAAGCGTCGCGAGCGGGCCGCTAGTGGATAATGTAACGATTTCGTTATAGCGTTACGGTTTGGTCGGGGTATAGGAAAGCAACTCTCGCTTGACCCGTTTCACGGTGGTCTCGCTGCAGCCGACCATCCGGGCGATGCGGCCATTGCCGAACGCCCTACCCTCCCCGTCACGGGCCTCGAGCAGCTGCAGGATACGCTCGCGCTTCTCGTGGTCCTTGGGGCGACCTCGGTATTTCCCCGCCTGCTGTGCCGCTTCGATCCCCTGCCGCTGGCGCTTGCGCCGGTCCTCGTAGTCCTTTCGCGCCACGGCCGCGAGCACGTCGAGCATCATGCCGTTGACCGCGTCCAGCATCCGCGCGGTGATGTCGTCGCCCTGGTCGGCGGTCATCGCGGCGTGGCTGGTGGGCAGGTCCAGGGCGACCACCCGTAGCCCCTGGGCGTCGATGCGCCCGCGAAGCCGCTGCCAGTCGTCCCGGGTCAGGCGCGAGAGTCTATCGACCGATTCGACCAGCAGCACGTCGCCGGGGTGGGCGTCCTCGAGGAGGCGAAGAAGCTCGGGCCGATCGGCGGTCGCACCCGAGGCGTTCTCCTGGTACCAGCTGACGATCGGTCGGCGATGCTCCTCGGCGAAGGCCGCGAGCTCACCCCGGGCCCGAGCGGCGTTCTGTTCTTCGGTGCTGGCGCGTAGGTAGGCGCGAACGTACATGGCCCCTCCCCTGGGTCATATAGGTGGGTCGAAAGTCGGGAGGGCATTATAGGCCCCGCTGGGGATTACTGCCCCCCTCTCGAGGGGGATGTGGCGACCAGGGCTGCAAGGGGGTGCCCTATTGGCCCCGTCTTGGCGGAAGACCGCGATGTTCGATCATGTATAGCCACACCTGTCGAGCGACGTTGGGTCGCCTGGAGGCGAACCGGATCATGCGCGCATACCAATCGTGGCCGAGGAGGTCCATCAGCCGTTGATCGCGGTAGTGTTGGTCGAGGTAGGCCTGGTCGATAAGGCGGGCGCCTATCCGGGCGAGTTCGCCGTCGATGCCGTCGGTCAGCATGGCGTCGCGTTCCCAGCGCTGGGCGGTGTTGGGGTGGTGGTGCATGTTCGGCCTGATGAGGGGTGCCCAACCCCGGGGGGTTACCCCGGGGCGGGTCTAGCTTAGTCGCGGTAGTATGCTTTAGCCGAGAAATACAGGCCGGCAGCACTGATCGCGAGCGATAGAATGGCAATTACAATCTCCATGTCTACGACTCCTTATCGCTGGAGTCGCCCGCTTTCCCCTTACTGGCCTATAGGGTTCCACGGTCAGCTGTATCACCGAGCTGAACCCAAAGGCGCGACGCGTTGAGGGCTCCACCACACAATGCCAGCCGGGTGCTTATGCCGGGATGGTGGGGCGAATTTCGGGCACTGTTCTATGACGCGCCCGACGAAACCGAAAAAACGCGCGTCGCGCCGTCGGTGTCGATTCTACAGGGCCAAGCATAAGCGTGATTGAATGTTGGTGTCGATGTTCGGATGGAATTTCACCGCCCCGTGGGCGCTCCCTCGCCTTTTAACCACTATTGACGGCCCCGGCATTACTGCTTAATATCACCTCATCACCGAGCTGAACCTGCATTGGCTGCGCTGTCGCTTACGGCCAGCCACACGAAACCCGCCCCGCTTAGGCGGGTTTTGTCGTTTAGGGCCTTTGTATCTTATACCGTTATCAAGTCGGCTCGAAAGACAGCCAGGTCAGTAACCTGATTGAATCCGCCGCCGAAAAAGGCCCGCACGCGGCGGGCCTATCGGTCGTGGCGGGGTATGGGCTATGCGCCTTCCTCGCCCGCCTCGAGACGCTTCACGATGGCCGCCTCGTGCTCCCTCAGAAGGCGCGCGTCATTCTGGGCGCCCTGGTCGCCGGCGTCGATGGCCGGCTGCAGCGCCTCGAGCTTCTGGCGTGCCTCGGCCAGTTCTCGCTCGAGGATCTCGGTGCCGCTGACGTCCAGGGCGGCGCCGATCGCGGCGAAGGCCTCGGCCCAGGTGTCTCCCCGCCAGCCTTCATGCCACTTGCCGTCGACGTCGAGCACCGCGGCGACGTAGCCGTGCTTCTCTCCCTCGATTACCGCCACGTTATCCCACAGGCGGCCCTTGTCCTGATTGATCTGCACTCCGCAGATGAAAGTGAGCGGAAGGGTCTCGCCCGTCGGCCACCGCCCCCCTCCGTAGATTTCATCCATCGTCTCGCGGAGGATGTCGGCGAGACGCTCCTTTTCGTCTGTCCCTTTCAACTCCGCGACCAGGTCATCCAGAACATCGATCGTTCGCTCGGTCGGGGTGGCGCCCTGGGGCGGCTCGTCGTGATTCAGGGCGTCGCGCAGGGCGATCGCGGCGCTGCCGTACTGCATGCCAAAACTGCCCTGCCGGCCGGTGTCGCGGATCACCTCGCCATTCTCCAGGGTGCGAGCCTCATACCAGCCCATGTCGGGGTCGCCATAGATCTCGATGGTGCCCTGGGCGCAGGGGCGGTCGATGCGGTAGATGATGTCGATCCGTCGTTCGGTCATGGTCGTCCCCTTACTGAGCCTGGAAGATCCGCCCCAGGGCGTCGCGGGTGAGTGGCGCGCAGCGGGCCAGGAAGGCCTCGAGCTTGTCGATCGGCAGCTCGCGCAGCCGGCGTAGTGGCGTGCGGGCGATGCTGGTATAGTCCTGTGCTGACATGATGATGTTCCTCTAGCCCATTGGTGCGTTGCATGTCGTGGCGTTGCGGGTGGTGAGAGACCCGCGATGTCGGTGCCGGCTGGGAGGTGAGAGCCCCGGCCGGCAATCCTTCCAGGCGGCTACCCGCCCTTCTTGTCCAGATACTCGGTCACGGCCTCGATCATGACTTCCTGCATGTCGACGTCGTGCGCGACCGCGAACATCTTGAGCCGCTTCTTCCACTCCGGCGGTACCCGCGTATTGAATGTCGTTTTCTCGCCCGCTTCGGGCTTGCGGGTGTTGTTGCCCACGACGTGGCGTTTGTCGCCGGCCTGGGGCGGTGCGCCCTTGGCGTTGGGTTTCTTGCTGGGTGCGGCCATGCTGGCGCCCTCCTGTTATCAGCGTTATGGCGTTGTTGCGTTGTGGCGTTATGTCAGGCCAGCGACTCGAGGCGGTCGATCAGCGACTGGATCAGTGCGTCGGCCTGGTCGCGCGGCCCCTTATAGGGGGATTCCACCACCGACAGGCCGCCGTCGTGGGCGCGCCGGAAGGCGGTCTTCTCCGGGATCTGGCTGGCCAGGACATGGTAGGGGGTGGCGGACAGGTAGTCGCGGGCCTCCTCGAGCTCGCGCTGGCTGTCGCCGGTCTTGCTGAGCGCGAAGGCGATCCGCTTGGCGGGCACGCCGTGGTCGCTGACCAGGCTGTTGGCGAGCATCACTTGGGGCTCGAGGTCATCGAGCGAGAGCTGGGTCGGCAGCACGACCAGGTCGGCACGCTTGGCCCCCTCGGCGGTGGCCTTGGAGGCGTGAGGGGCGCCGTCCAGCACCGTCAGGTCGTAGCGATCGGCGTTCCGCAGCGCGTGGGATACGGTGCCGAAGGTCTCGACCGAGACCACCGGCTCAACGCCGTTGGCGAGGCGGCGTTGCAGCCAGGTGAAAGAGGTGGACTGGTTGATGTCCAGGTCGGCGACCTTGACGTCCCAGCCGGCCTTGGCGTAGGTGGTGGCGATCGCCCGGGCCGTGGTCGATTTCCCGACCCCGCCCTTTTGAGAGAACACGCCGATGATATAGCCCATGGTGTCGATCCCTGTTGCGTTGGTGAGAGCGTGCAACGTCATGGCGGTATAGCGTCACAGCGTTATGGCGTTGCGCTGTTCAGGATAGTGTGTCGATGCGTCCATATCAACATATAACGCAATCTTTATAGCGTTACAGAAGTCTCGGTAGACCAGGGCCGCCACTAGCGCCGTTTTCCGCCTCGTCATTTGGATGGTTCATGGCATGTTCTTTGAGGCGGCGGGGTGCAGGCCTCGGCGATGGCGGCGGCCAGTGCCTCGAGACGTTCGACCAGGTGGTCGGAGAGGTCGGACAGGTGTTCCATCTGGAGCTCGCTGGCGCCGCCTTCATCCACCGCGCGATTCGCCATCGAGGCGATGCCGGCGGCAAGCGCCGCAGATTGACGGCATTGTCGATAGATGAGCTGGCGGCTGGGGGGCGTGACCGGGGCGCATCCGGCGGCCGGCGTGAGCGGAGAGTGTGTCATGTCGCGTTCCCTGGTTGCTGGCGCCCGCCGTTGTGTCGTGATGGGGGCGGGCCGTACACGGGTTAGCAGACCGGGGCAACCAGGACCCGGCGCACCCGAAGGTGCCCCGCGCACGACCCGCCATGACGGATCGCGCGGGCGCACGGGGGCGCCGCACGTCATGGGGCGTGCGCTGGTTGCGTTGCAGGCTGCTAAACCCGGCCATCGATTTTGCGACGGCGAAGCGAGCGTATCGCCGCGCCGTCGGGGGGTCAATTGCCAGCTAACGGGTGTTCCGGGAATCTCTGTCGCGGCGCTGGCGGGATTAGGCACGCGCCGGGGGCGTGCCGTGGTGCGCGAGCACTCGTCCGGCGATGGCCTTCCTGTCTGAGCGGTTGGGGCCATGTGGTGACGGAGGTTCCCTGGTATTCGATCTGGGGCAGGTTGGTGTCAGCGATACGAACGGTATGCGTTATATCGTTATAGCGTTACAGCGTTACAGCGTCATAATTTTATTGGGCTGGGCGCTCTTTGCCCGTTGCCTCAGGCCCCGGCGCCGCCCGGCGGCACCGCGCCGCCGGGCGGCGTTGCGGTACATGCGGCGGGTGGCGTCCTGGCCCATCTTCTCGATGCGGCTGTGCACGCCGGTGCGGGATACCGTGTGGCCGAGCCTGGCCAGCCGCACGACGATCTGCGGCACGGTCATCAGCTCGGCCTCGAGACAGTCGCGAATGATCGGGTCGAGTGCCGGCCAGTCGCTTCGCTCGCGCGGGTTGGTCCGCGCGATGTCGCGAAGCTCCAGGCGTTCGGTCGTGCAGCGCACCTGGTTGAAGCTGCGGCCCATGCGCTCGGCGATCTGGCGGTAGGACAGCCCCTCGCGGTACAAAGCCTCGAGACGGTCGTAGTCTTCCCGAGACCAGGCCTGCCAGCTGCGCGACTTGGTGGGCAGACGATAGTGGCGCACGGCGCCGCGGACCTGGTCATAACTCAGGCCCATGCGTTTGCCGATCTCGCGATAGGTGACGCCGTCGCGGTGCAGCACCTTGAAGCGTTCGATCTTGTTCGGTGACCAGGTCTTCCAGGTGGCGGGCATGCGTTGCTCCTCAGCCTTGCGTGAGCACATGACGACGGCCCTGGGCGTCGATGGGCGAGACGACGCCGTAGGTCGCCAGGGTCTCGATCAGCCGGGCGGCGCGGTTATAGACGAGATTGAGGTGGCGCTGAAGGGCACTGACGGACGCCTTGCGCGACGTTGTCACGTATTCGGCGGCCTCTGCGTAGAGTGGGTCCTCGACGCCCTGGTCATCCTGCTGCTGTCCGGGATCGACATCGCCTCCGCACGGCCCCTGCTCGAGGGCGGTGCCCTGGCCCTGGGCGATGCCGCCGAGGCTGGCCACCAGCTGCTCGATCACCTGGGCGAGGGCCTGGGTCATCAGCAGGAAGTCGGTTTCCAGGCGCACCAGGGCGTCGTCGCCGTCTTCGGCCTGGCTGGCCTCGTCGATCACGCGGTCGTCGAAGCGCAACGACTTGAGGGTGAGGTCGTCGTGCAGCACGAAGGTGGCCAGGTTCTGGGCGCCGATCGCCAGCTTGCTGACCTGACGACCGCCCTCGAGTAGCTGCTGTACCTCGTCGCTGTCGAGGTCCACCTGGCGGGCTCGCACCACGCCGTCGTCGCCCTTGGCCTTGAGTTCGACCGTGTCGCCCAGGGCGAGCCACTCCGGCCGGGTGGCGGTGTCGCCGAGCCAACCGGTCATACCGCGCATGGGCAGCGTCTGGGTGGAAAGAGGGGTGATCTTGAGGCTGCCCAGGGTCTCGCGCAGCAAGTCGAGGGCCTCCTCAGCGCGCTTGCGGGTGCCGGTGTTGACGACGATCAGGCCGCGGCGAGTGTCCCACCACAGGTCGATCTTCTGGGTGCGCACGAAGGCGCGCGGCAGGAGTTCCTCGTAGACCTGCTCCTTGAGGGCGATCTTTTCCTGACGGCGAAGGGGGCGGCCCTCGCGGGCCTCGATGTCCTCGACGCGCTCCTCGAGCTCGTCCTTTACCACGCCGGCCGGCAACAGCCGCTCCTGGCGCAGCAGGGTGATCAGGCGCTGGCCCTGGAGCTCGTGCAGCAGTTGCGTACCGGCGCGACCGGCGGGCGCACACCAGCCGAGGCGGCGTGCCTCGCTGCCGCCCAGGGGGCGGAAGGCCTGTTCGCCGAGGGCCGCCTCGAGGGTGGCCTGGTCGAGGTCGGGAGCGTCGTGGAGATGGTAGGCGGTAGCGGCTTTGAAGAACATGGCGTTATCTCGTTAAAGCGTTATGGCGGTTGGGCGTTACACGTCGTCAGGGGCTGGCAAGAAATCGCTGCCCTTGTCGCGCCCGGTGACTTTGAGGAAGTCCACTTCTACGCGTGCACTGTCGATGATCGATCCGGCCACGCCGTTCATGGCGCGGGCGCGGGCGATTTCCTTGTCGAGCTCCTCGCCGGTGAGGTCTTCATCACCGAGCCGCTCGAGCTGGGCGAACATGTGATTTCTGAGGTCGTCGATCTTGTTCTTCATGCGTGGCGTCTCCGGCGATTGTTGACCTTGCGGGTGATGGCGCCGCGCAGCTGTACGATCTGGGCCAGCTCCGGCGGCAGGTTGGTGTGATAGCTGTTGCGTCGCATCAGTTCGGCGCGGGTGATGAGCTCGAGGTTGTCGGGGGTGAAGTTGCGGCGGTTGCCGTCGCGGAACACCAAGGCGTGCCCCTCGGGCACCTGGCGTCCGGTGTGTTCTTCCCACACCAGGTGATGCACGGGCCGCCAGTCGCGGGGTGTGTAGCCGGTGTCGGTCACCTTGCGCTGTAGGTAGCCATCGCATTCACGTTCGCTGCCAATCGGCGCCCAGGTTTCAGGACGTCGGCCCGCCTTGAAACGGGTGGCATGCCCGCCGAAGTCCAGCCCTTTTATGCCCTTGTTCCATGCGGCCTGGCCGGTCCTGAACTGCCCCGGACCGGCGGCCATGTGTTCGGCTGATTTGCTAAGCCCCATCGCCCGGGCTTTCTGTCCGACGCTGCGAGGGTTGCGTCCGAAGATCTTGCCCAGCGTCGCGTTGCCCTCGTTCGGGTAGAGTTCGCGCAGCAGTTGGCGGTCGCTCTCGCTCCAGGGGGTGCCATCGTTTCTTGCCATGCCGATTCTCCGCGTTATTTCGTTAAAAAGTTATGGCGTTATGCGAACTTGAGGCGCTCGAGGTCGACCGGGTAGTGGGGGTTATGGATGCACCAGGTCGAGCGAATGCGATGGGGGAAGTGGTAGCCGTCGCAGTAGCATGTCCACGCTCGCCAGCCGCGCCTGTCCGCCCACTTGTCGAGGCGCAGGCTGTCGAAAGCGCCACAGCGCTTGCAGCGGATCCGGCGGGTGTATTCGGCCGGGTGCTTGGCCTTCACCTGGCGGGCGCCGCAGTTGCGGCATCGGCAGTGCCGGCGGCGTGGGCCGGTGATGACGTGGACGTTGTGCATCAGCTCACCTGGGCGTAGAGGGCCGCGATATTGGGCAGTGGCCCGCCGGGGCCGACGTCCTGGCGCTGGGTGCGGCTGGCGCGGCTGGCGGTGGTTGGAGCACCGGCGCGACGTGGCACGCGGTTGGTCTGGCCGTCCGGGAAGGCGCCGACGCTGAGCACGGACAGCAGTAGGCACAGGGCGCGAGGGGCGAGCACGTCCAGGACGAAGCCGCGGGCGATGGTGTGGGTCTTGGTCTTGGCGCCGAGCTTGGCGCGCAGGTTGCGCTCGATCTGTCGGACGGCCGCGCGGTCGCCGTTGACGGCCGTCTCGATGGCGCTGGGGGTGGCACCGTCGGCCAGCATGACCAGCACGGTCAGCTCCTCGGCGGTGAGGTTCTGTCCGCCCTGGCCGATGACGTCCTCGCCGACGATCGGATTCATGACGACTCGCCCCCCGACGTTCCTGCCATCTCGGCGACGGCCACGGCCATGCTGGTCAGGTCTTCGCGCACCTGTCGCGACAGGTCGCCCAGGTGTTCGAGCTGCTCCTGGGTGGCCTCGCCCTCGTCGATGGCGCGTTCGGCGATGGCCTCGATGCCGCCGGCGAGGGCGGCGTTGCGCCGGATCTCTCGGTGCAGCGAGCGGGCGCTCAGAGTGCTGAGGCTGCCACGGCGCGAGGGCGGCGTGGGAAGGACCGCGAGCGGCTGCTGGTCTGACATGGTGGCTCCTCGTATGCGTCACTGAAAGTGTAATTTGTCACTAAAAGTGTCACGAGGCAACCATAAAAAACACGGCATGTGTCATGCCGTGCTCATGAGGTGGCTAGTACGGGGTTAGCTGTCGCGTTCGATCCGCGCGATGCGGCCGATGATGGTCATGTCGTCGAGCTGGGCTCGGGTCAGATTCTGGTCGGGATACTGGCGGCTATCCTCGGCGCTGAGCGTGTAGGTGCCGTCGAGCTCGGGGCGGATGCGCCGCACCCAGGCGCGGTCGCCGACCAGGATGGCGAACAGATCCGGCCGACTGTCGGAACGCGTGCGGGTCATGTCCGCCAGCACGACATCGCCGCTCCGGATGACGTTGGCCATGGTGTCGTCGTCCACACGAATGGCCATCAGTTGATTGGCATCGAGGCCGTGCTGGGCGAGATACGCCGGACTGTAGGCGGCGACGTCGGTGGCGTTGGCGATGCGGGTGGTCTCGCCCTTGTGGGTGATCGTGTTCCGGTCTGCTGGCCGATAGCCGGCGCCGGGCGTCGAGGCGTCCCAGCCGGTGAGGTAGGCGGGCGTGACGCCCAGCACCCGTGCGGCGGTCTCGAGCTCCTCGTACTTCGGCGCGCGGATGCCCAGTTCCCAGTTGGAAAGGCGCGAGCGGGTGAACTTCATGCGCTGCGCAGCTTCCTCGATCGTCAACCCCAGGTCCCGGCGCGCGGCGGCGAGGCGCGTGGATATGATCTCTCGAGTGTCCGACATGCAGTGTCCCCATGGCCTGGCTGTTTGGCGCGTGGCTGCCGTCATTCCGTGACGTGCTGAGCCCTGTCGTCGTGAGCGCCGGTCTGTATTACCAGAGAATAATACACTTTGCGTGTCATCGCGTCATAAAAAGTCTTTGTTTACGCGGTTGTTGCGCGCTACCATGACACATAACGTGACATTAGAGACTCGTTTTGTGGAACTAAACGACTGGATCGATGAGTTCGGCCTCGAGGGGGCCGCTGCCCTGCTCAAGGAGAAGCCGCGCACCGTGTACAGCTGGTACCGGTTCCAGAAGGCGCCGCGGCTGGCCTCGGCGCTTAACATCGTGGTGCGGACCCGTGGGCGGGTCGACTACAACGGCATCTATGGGCCGCTGGCGCGGGCTCGGGCGGAGGTGGCATGACGGCCTTCGTGCATGCCGCGACGCTGTCGGAGACCGAGGCGGTGGCGGCCATCGAGTCGCATTTCGCCCTGGTCGGCTATGCCCGCTACCTCAAGGCGCTGGAGGTGATCGCCGCCGAGGGTGAGGCCCGAGCCGCGACCCTTTCATGGGATGGCTGGGCGGCCGCGCTGGCCGGTGACCAGGAGCGCCTCGCCGAATTCTTCGCATTCTGTGCGGAGTGGGGCGCGCTGACCTTCGAGGATGACGGCGAGCGCGTCACCGTCGGCTGCCCCGAGTTGACGTTGCCGCGCGATCCTCGCGAGGTGCTGCCACCCCCCGACGAGCAGACCCTCTATACCACTTCCGAGCAATGGGCGGCCTGGTTCGAGCAGGAGCTCTCCTTTCCGCCGGCGATGGCTAAGGATCCCAAGGCGCTGCGCATGTTCCGTCGCTGGTGCGCCTCGAACGTGACGGTCGGCGAGATGAATGCGGCCGTCCAGCGCGCCGTCGCCGACAACACTGGAATGAACCCCGCCGCGTTGCACCGTCAGCTCCAGGCGCTGCGCCGGCAACGACTGGAGGACGCCACGACATGGTGATCATCGGAATCGCGGGCTCCAACGCCACGCGACGGGATGCGGTGGCCGAGGCCGCCGCCGAGGCCAAGCTCAGGCGGCTGCTGGTGCATGCCGTCTATAACCCGACGCTGCGCGGTGGGCGAGGGTCGATCCAGAGCCGCGTGCAGCGCATCGGCGAATCCATTGAGGACGTGAAGTGCGCGCGGATGGCCGGCGCGCTGTTTTCCCAGGTTCTGACGGAGCCGGAGGCCCAGCAGATTCGCGACCTGGGCGGGGTGATGTGGCACGTCCAGGGCGTGCCCAGCAGCGAGGTGGCGATCCAACGGGGCGACCTGATGGTGACCAGCAAGCCGGGCGGTGATCGCCACTTCCTGGATCCGGTCGAGGCGCTGTCCGCGACCCTGCTGGCGCTGGACGCCCGGGAGGCCTAATGAGTCGAGGTTTCACGAAGGGCGCGGCCATCCTGTGCGGTAACTCGAGTTTTCGTGACTTTCTCGCGCAAAAGACGGGGCGGCCGGTGCCCGATGCCGAGGCCGCGGCCAAGGAGGTGAGGCTGGCGGTGCGGGTGATGAGTCGTCGGGAGTTGGACGCCAATCCGGCCGCCGCCGAGCGCTATGGCCACCTGGTCGCGGAGTTCAACGCATGGCGTCGGTGAAAACGCCTCGCCACCAGCTGTACCGCCGTTCGAGTGGCTCCAAGTACGGCAACCGGCGCATTCAGGTGGATGGCCGGACCTTCGACAGCAAGAAGGAAGCCCGCTACTACGGCGAACTCAAGGTGCGACAGCAGGCCGGCGAGGTGGTGATGTTCCTGTGGCAGGTGCCGTTTCACCTGCCTGGCGGCACCAAGTACATCGCCGATTTCGTGGTGTTCCTGGCCACCGGAGAGGTGGAGGTGGTGGATGTGAAGGGTGTGCGCACCGACGTCTATCGGCTCAAGAAGCGCCAGGTCGAGGCGCTGTACCCGATCACCATAAAGGAGGTGTGACCGTGAAGATGTCCAGCCGAGTCATGGCGTTCTTGATCGAGGTGGAAAACGAGCACGGCGCCGCTGTGGATAAGTTTCCGTCTCCGGAGGCCTCGATGTGTGCGCTCACCGAGGAGGTCGGGGAGCTGGCCAAGGCCCTGCTCGAGGAGTCGCCCGAACGGGTCCGCAGGGAGGCCATCCAGGTGGCCACCATGGCCATGCGGGTCGCGCTCGAGGGCGACCCGACCCTGAATGGCTATCGCCACCGCATCGGTGTTGGCACCCATCCCGAGGGTGAGCATGTGGGCGATCGTGTCGTGGCGACGGCAAACGCCAACCAGGAGCACTGATATGGCGCGCCGTCGCCGCAGTGACCTCGATGACTTGTTCGAGCTGTGGGCCCGCTGGTGCCACAGCCCGGGCGGCGTGCTGCCCTCCGCCGGCCCATCGATCCTGGCGCGGTGGATGGAGGGGCGCGGGCATGTGGTGTTCGGTGGTGGTGGCGGTGACGCCCCCACCGACCTGGTCGAGGAGCGCATCGAGGCCGCGGTGATGGCGATCGCCGCCCGGGATGACATGACCGCCAAGGTGCTGCGATACGAGTACGGCGTGTGGAGCGCTGCCGGTGAGTGGCGCGACCAGCGCGACCAGGAGGCTAAGGCGCTGACCCAGGCGGACAAGGCGCGGGCCCTCGGGTTGGGCCTGCGCATGTACAAGTACCGGCTCGCGGCCGGCAGGAAAGCAGTAGAGCAGAATTTGGGGGAGCAATGACTCACGACCACTTGGTGGAGCGGGCAGAGAAATGGCTCAGGGGGCAGGGGTGCGGCGTCGTGTTCAACGACCGGTTTCGCGCTGCAACGCATTCAGGCGAGCAGCCTGATGCGATTGGCTGGCGCGACGGCTTGTCGCTTTTGATCGAGTGCAAAGCTTCTCGAGCCGACTTCCTGGCCGACAAGAAAAAGCGCTTCCGCCGTGACCCTGCCGAGGGGATGGGGGATTGGCGGTTCATGATGTGCCCGCCAGGGTTGATTGCTCCTGATGAGCTGCCGCCTGGCTGGGGGCTGCTGTACGTTCACCCGCGAAAAGTGGAGAGAGCGCACGGAGTGCCGGCCAACTGCCACTGGTGGATCAAGAAGCCCTTCGAGGGCAACAAGCGCAGCGAGACACAGCTGATGTATTCGGCCCTTCGCCGCCTGAGCCTGCGGGGGCACTTCGATTCGATCTATGAGCCTGTATGGAAGGTTGAACAATGACCGAAATGCGAATCATCACCGCCCATGGCATCGATGGTGACCTGGGCGATATGAATATGCGGGTGTCGGCCCACGGTCCCTATGGTCCTGGCGGCGCCCAGGCCGAGTATGCGATCGGCGAGGGCGTCGATCAGGGTGTGTCGCGCTGGCTGGCACACCTTCGCTTTCAGGTCGGCAATCCTGCCGAAGGCGTCAACGGCGTGACCCTCGAGGCGCTGCTGGCCGTCTGCCTCGACCGCCTGTCGTGCTTCCAGTCGGGGCCGCATGCTAACGCCTACAACGCCGAGTCTCTGGCTCATATCGAGAAGGCGCTCGAGGCGCTCAAGGATCGCACCCGAGAGCGGGATAGCCATGTCGATTGAGATGGATGTCGCGGCCGAGGTCGAGCAGCTGCTCGCCGGAAGTTGCCGACCCGCAGCTGACGCCGCCGATGAGTTCGGCCTGACCGAGGATGAGGTCAATCGCATCATGGTCGAGGCCGGCCATGAGGTGTGTGAGGCCTGTGGGTGGTGGTGCGAGGAGGTCGAGCTCGACGTGATCGACGACGAGTACGTCTGCACCGACTGCCGAGATACCTAGCCGACGTCAGTATCTATGACGTCATAACGATTTAACGCTATAACGCAGCGGCTCGCGCCCGGGCGTTGCACGGCACACCCGCCGGGGTAGCCGTTGCCCGGAGTGAGCCCGTGTCCCATACCCTCGTTGTATCCCTCTCCGATACCGTCATCCGTCGGCACCTGGCCGACCCTTCCGTTCGACAGCTTCGCGATCCTCGCTACCCGCTGCGCCTGCGTTTCAATCGGGCCCGCACGCGGGGATCGTGGTTCGTCGTCAAGCATGCCGATGGCCGTGATCGCTGGCGTAAGGTCGGCGCCTTCCCGGATCTCACCACCAAGGCCCTGCTGGGGCGTCTTCCCGAGATACAAGGCCGCTTGGCCGCCGATCCCGATGCCGCAGTGGGAGTCAGCGGATGGGCGACCGTCGCCGACCTGCTGACCTGGTACCGCGATCGAGTGGCCAGTCACGGCCGGCTGTCACGCCGTCGCAAGTCAGCCATCCGTACTGCCATTGATCGTCACCTGCTCCCGCGACTGGGTGAGGTGAGGCTCGCCGAGTTGACCCCGCCGATCGTCGACGACCTCCTGGTGTGGCCGATGCAGGCCGAGTATTCGCTGGCCTATGTGCGCCTGGTGCTGGGCGTGGCTAAGGGGGCGTGCAAGCAAGCCCGGGCGCTGGGGCTGCTCGAGGTGAACCCTCTGGCCGATGTTCAGCTGAGTGACTTCCTGGATGCCCGGGTGCCGCCCAAGCCATCACGCCTGCGCGCCGATGATCTGCCCGAGGTGCTGCAGGGCATGGTCGAAGCCGAGCCGATGCCCTGCCTGCTGATGCTGCTGGTCTTGCTGTTCGGTACCCGTATCAACGAGACCCGGCTCACCCGTTGGGATCATCTTGACCTCGAGGGACGCACCTGGACGATCCCGGCCGACCACACCAAGTCCAAGCGCGAGCACCGCTTGCCGCTGACTAACGTCGCCGTGACCCTGTTGAAACGGTATCGCGAGGGGCAGCGCTCGACGGGTTATCGCGGGGTGCATCTGTTCCCGGGGGAGAGGGGTAAGCCGGTTTCGGAGACGACCGCGTTTGGGTGGGTGGCCGGTGTGTCGTGTGGCGACTGGTCCTCGCACGATCTGCGCAAGCTGGCCCGGACCATATGGGCGGATCTCGGCGTCGACTACATGGTGGGCGAGGTTTTGCTCAATCATGCCCTCTCCAAGCTCGACCGAACCTATATCCACACCTATGTCGAACGCCAGGCCGAGGATGCCTTGAAGCGCTATCACACCTGGCTGCGCGAGCGTGGTATCGATGCATTGCTGACCGAGACCATCCCGAGACAGTGCCTGGGGCGCGACAGCAAGCCCGCCCCGTGGTGGCAAGGGTTCACGTAAGGATGGTCGGAGTTATCACGTAGGAGTATCCGAAGGCCTCGTGAGGGCGGTCGTTGGCTTACTCTGGGCGTGCGAATAACACCTTTTGAGCAGGCTGTGTCACGAAATGTGTTGCACGGCTTTGCACTTTCCTCTATGGTTGACGCCAAGGTGGTTCGGTGCGTCGGTAGGCGGCTCCTGGTGCTTCTCCTCGTGTGGCGAGCGCATCGAACCATCGCCCATCAGTTCCCTGCGTTTTCACCCCGGCTTCGGCCGGGTTTTTTTGTGCCCGGAGATCCGCCATGTCTGCCCATGCCCCGACCCGTTGGTATCGCGAGGCCGAGCTCGTGCCCTATGACCCGCCTCGCTTCGTCGACCCGAGCGCCGACGACGCATCCAACCTGGCGGCGTTCCTGGACATGCTGGCCCACGCCGAGGGCACCGATCGCTACGGCGATCAGGGCGGCTATGACGTGCTGGTGGGTGGCGAGCTGTTTCGCAGCTACGACGATCACCCGCGGCGCTCGGTCTACCTGCCCGCCTACGGCATCCGCTCGACGGCGGCGGGGCGTTACCAGTTCCTGGTCGGCACCTGGGATGACCTTGTCGCCCGCTTCGGTCTGCCGGATTTCAGCCCGGCCAGCCAGGACGCGGGGGCGATGCAGCTGATCCGTCAGTGCCGGGCTCTCGACCTGGTGTACGACGGCAAGATCCATGAGGCGATTCACGCCTGCCGACGCATCTGGGCGAGCCTGCCCGGTGCGGGGTACGGCCAGCGTGAGGTTGCCACCGACGAGCTGGTCGAGGTGTACCGCCAGGCCGGCGGACTTGTGGCGTAACCAGGGCGCACGAGGTGCCTGTGATGACTACTCAACCGGATAGGCGGGACGACATGCCCACACGTGACCCGAACAACTGGCAGGCGCTGATCGATGCCCTGCGACATTTTGCGGACTACCTGCCGAATCTCGGGGCGGCGCTGTTGACGTTCGCGCTGGCCCTGACGCGCGGTATCCAGCACGGCGGTCCGCTCAAGAAATCGTTTCTCAATGCCCTGACCTGCACCCTGCTGGCGACCGGCCTGTTTCCGCTGTTCGTCGGGTTGGCGGCGCGCTATGACCTGCCGCTGACCGCCGCCTTTGCGCCCTGCGTGTTTCTCGCAGTGATGGGCGTGGATTGGCTGCGCACCAAGGCCGACGACCTCTACGAGGTGGTGGTCGGGCGGTGGCGGAGATGATCGGCGCCCTGGTCAAGCGGCTCACGGGGCCGCTGCTGCCCTGGCTGCTGCTGGCCGCGGTGGTGGTGATCGGTGGCCTGGCCTGGCGGGCCGATGCGCTGAGCGATGATCTCGCCGACATGGCGATTAAGCGTGACCGGGCCGAGGAGGCGGCCGAGGTCGCGCGCACCGCGCTGGCCTGGCAGGCCGAGCAGGTCGAGCGCATGGCCGAGGCCATCAAGCAACGCGACGCCCGGATCGCGCGGGGCGAGCAGGCGATCGCCGAGCGCCGAGAGGCGCTTCGGCGGCTGGAGGATGACGATGCGACGAGTGATTGGACTGCTGACCCTGTGCCTGCTGGTGTTCGTCAGTGGGTGCGCGACCTCTCGATCGGCCCCGATGTCGGCGATGACGTGTCCGGTGGTGCCGGAACACATGACCACTCCGCTGCCCGCGCCGACGCGGGACGTGACCCATAACCGCGACCTGCTGCAACTGCTCGCCGACTACGAGGCCCAGCGAATCCGCTTCAATGCCGACCGGATCGGTACGGCGACGATCCTGCGGCATGGCGAGAACGGCAGTGCCGCCGAGTAGGAGGAAAGCGCATGCAGTTCGGGGCCAGTATCGACATCGAGGGCGTCGAGGCGCTTCGCCGCCAGATGCTGGGATTTGAAAGGCAGATCCCGTTCGCGACGGCGCTGGCTCTGACCCGCGTCGCCCAGCGCGTCAAGCAGGGTGAGCTCGCGGTCATGAAGCGCCGTTTCGACCGCCCGACCAAGTTCACCATGAACAGCCTCTACGTGAAGCGCGCGAAGAAAGGCGATAGCCCGCCTAGAGCCACCGTGCATTTCCGTGACTTCGCACCAAAAGGAACGCCCGCCGACACCTACCTGCAGCCGCAGGTGCGTGGCGTCCGGCGCAACAAGAAGCGCTTCGAGAAGGCGCTGATCTATGCCGGGGCGATGAAGCCTGACGAATGGGCGATCCCGGGCGGCGGTGCTCGCCGGGATGTCTACGGCAACGTGGCCAAGGGTCAGATCACCCAGGTGCTGTCCGCGCTGCGGGCCTTCGGCGAGCAGGGCTATCAGGCCAATGCCACGAGCAGCAAGAGCAGCCGCCGCAAGGGCAACGCACGGCGCTACTTTGCCGGCGAGGTCGGTGGCGAGCGTGGCGTCTGGCAGCGCATCAACTCGGCCTTCGGCGAGGGAGTGAAGCCGATCTTCCTGTTCACTCGCGACGAGCCGTCGTATCGCACGCGCCTGCCGATGACCAAGATCGCCGAGAACATCGCGAAGGCGAACTATGATCGCGAGTTCTCCCGGGCCATCGAGGAGGCGATCGCCACCGCGCGATGACGTCCGACATGCCTCGCGGGTCCTCCCGAGGGGGTGGGGCCATTGCGGGTAATTCGAACCCCAATCGTTGGCTACATACGAGATTTTTCCAGGATGAGGTTGTTGTTTTGTCGAAGCGCGATAACACACAGCAGCTCCATCCCGGCTGGCTCAACAAGAAGGACATGGCGGCGAGTCTGCGTATCAGCGTGCAAGCCTTTGATAAATGGGGAGTTGAGCCGGTCGCTAGAATCGGCCGCTCGGTCTACTTCGATGCTGCGGCCGTGCTCGAGAACCGGATCGCCCGGCTCGAGGAAAAATACCAACCGACAGCAACCGGCGACGAGAAGGTCGACCCGCTGATCGAGTACAAGATCGATATCGAGCGGAAAGGCCTGTTGGCGGCCCAGCGAATCGGCCAGGAGCAGAAGAACCAGGTCAAGGCAAAAGAGCTGGTGCCGGCCGACTTCGCGACCTTCGCCCTGTCCCGGGTCGCCGCCGAGATCGCCACGATCATGGACACCCTGCCGCTGACCATGCAGCGAAAGCACCCCGACCTCGAGACTCGGCACATCAATACGCTGATGCGTGAGCTGGCCAAGGCCAGGAACAAGGCGGCGGGGTTGGATGACCGCCTGCCGGGGTTCCTGGATGACTATATCGACGCCAACAGCTGACCAGGTGGCCGAGCTGGCCAAGGCCGTGCGCGCCGGTCTGGCGGCCTTGTACCGACCACCGCCCATGACCGCGGTGGAGTGGGCAGACGAGAATTTCTATCTGTCGTCGGAATCGAGCTACCACGAGGGGCGATGGGAGACCCTGGCGTTCCAGGTGGCCATCCTCAACGCGATGGGCAATGACGAGATCCGCAAGGTGAACGTCATGAAGTCGGCGCGCCTGGGCTACACGAAAATGCTCCTGGCGCTTTGCGGCTACAAGATCGAGCACCAGAAGCGCAACGGTCTGACGTTCTCGCCGACCGACGACGACCGCGATCGCTTCATGAAGTCCCACGTCGAGACGATGATCCGCGACGTGGAGGTGGTGAACGAGCTGGCGCCCTGGTACGGCAAGAAGCACCGCGACAACACCATGTCGGCCAAGGTGTTCGCCAACGGAAAACAGCTGATCTGCCACGGCGGCAAGGCCGCGCGGAACTACCGCGAGATCTCCGCCGACTTCGTCATCTACGACGAGCTGGCCGGTTTCGACCGGGACATCGAGAAAGAGGGCACGCCGACCAGCCTGGGCGACAAGCGCCTCGAGGGCGCGACCTATCCCAAGTCGATTCGCGGTTCGACGCCCAAGGTGCGCGGCAAGTGCCAGATGGAGCAGGCGGCCGAGGAAGCGCCGATCAAGCTGCGGTTCCGTGTGCCGTGCCCGAGCTGCGGCGAGGAGCAGGTGCTCAAGTGGGGTGGCGACGACTGCGCCTTCGGTTTCAAGTGGGACCCGGGCGCCCCGTCCTCGGCGTTCTACCTGTGCGAGCACAACGGCTGCGCGTTCCGCCAGCATGAGCTCCACGACGAGAGCCGCGAGTACAACATTACCCAGGGCCGCTACGTCTGCGACGAAACCGGTGTCTGGACCCGCGATGGCATGGAGTGGTTCGACGCCGAGGGTCAGTCGATCCCGGCGCCGCGGGCCGTGACGTTCCATATCTGGACGGCCTATAGCCCGCTGACGACCTGGGAGCAGATCGTCATCGACTTCCTGGATGCCAAGGGTGATCCGGTCAAGCTCAAGACGTTCGTCAACACCACCCTGGGCGAGACCTGGGAAGACGAGCTCGGCGAGAAACTCGAGTGGGAATCGCTCTACGGGCGTCGGGAAGTGTTCGACCAGATGCCCGCCCGCGCGGTGGCGCTGATGGGGGGCATCGACACCCAGGACGACCGCTACGAGGCGCGCGTCTGGGCCTTTGGCCCCGGTGAGGAGGCCTGGCTGGTCGATCGCTGGATTCTCTACGGCGATCCGGCCGGTGCCGAACTGCTCAAGAAGGTCGGCGAGCGGCTGCATCGGACCTACACCCGCGAGGACGGCGCCAGGCTCGGCGTCATGCGTTGGTGCTGGGACTCCGGTGGCCACTACACCGACGAGGTCTACGGCCAGTCGAAGAAGCATGGGCGGCGCTGGGTGGTGCCGATTCGTGGCGCGCCGGTGTACGGCAAGCCGATCCAGAACTTCCCCAGGAAGCGTAACCAGAAAGGCGTCTACCTCACCGAGGTCGGCACCGACAACGCCAAGGAACTGATCTTCAACCGCTTGCAGATCCAGCCTCAACCCGGGGCGCCGGTGCCCGGGTGCGTCCACCTGCCGGTGGACGACGAACGCTGCGACGAGGAGGAGCTCAAGCAGCTGACCGCCGAGGTCAAGGTCATGAAGATCGAGAAGGGGCGGCGCGTCTATCGCTGGGATGCCGGCGGTCGCCGCAACGAGGCGCTCGACTGCTTCGTCTATGCCCTGGCCGCGCTGCGCATCTCGCAGCAGCGCTTCGGCCTCGACCTCGAGGCGGCCAATGATCCCGTCGTGCCGGCGGCCCCGGCCGAGGCCACGACCCCAACGACAACCGCTCCCGCACCACCTGCACCGGCAACGGCCGGCGGCGGCTGGCTGCGCACCGAAGGAGGCAACTGGCTATGACGGTCAACCCACAGGACATGCTGAATCGCTACCTCGAGGCCGAGGAAGAAGTGTTGGCGGGCCGCGAAGTCAGGATGAACGGCAAGAGTCTGACCCTGGCCGACCTGTCCGACATTCGAGAGGGCCGTCGCGAGTGGGAGCGACGGGTCGAGCGGCAGAAAGCCGGTGGCGGTGGCCCCGCCTTCGTGAGGTTCGTATGAGGAACTGGATCGATCGGGCCCTGGAGCCCTTCGCCCCTGGCATGGTGGCTCGTCGCGTCGGGGCGCGGATGATGATCCAGGCCTATGAGGCGGCGAACCCCAGTCGGCTGCACAAGGCCAAGGGCGAGACGCGCAGCGCCGACATGGCGCTGCAGGTGGCGGGCAAGCCGCTGCGCGAGCAGGCCCGCTGGCTGGACGAAAACCATGACCTGGTCACCGGCCTGCTCGATCGCCTCGACGAGCGGGTGATCGGTGCCCACGGCATCGGCATCGAGCCGCTGCCCTTGGACAAGGACGGCAAGCGTCACCGTGCGCTCGCGTCCCGGATCAAGGCCCGCTGGGCGGCCTGGTCGCTGGCGCCGGAGACCTCGGGGGAGCTGACGCGCCCACAGATGGAGCGACTGGTCGCGCGCAGCTGGCTGCGCGATGGCGAGATGCTGGCGCAGAAGATCCGCGGTCGAGTGCCCAGCTATCGCTATCTCACCGAAACGCCCTTCGCCCTGGAGCTGCTCGAGGCGGACTATTTGCCGTTCGACTTCGACCACCCCGAGCGGGGCATCTACCAGGGCATCGAGCGAAACGAGTGGCGTCGGGTACGGGCGTATCACGTCTACAAGCAACACCCGGGCGACCGATGCGGCTTCTCGCTGAACACCAAGCGGGTGCCTGCCGAGAACATGATTCACCTGGCGCACCGCAAACGGATCGGGCAGAGCCGCGGCGTTTCGATCCTGCATGCCGTGCTGACGCGACTGGCCGACCTCAAGGAGTACGAGGAATCGGAGCGCGTGGCGGCGCGGATCGCGGCCTCTATGACCATGTTCATCAAGAAAGGCGAGCCGCCCATGTACGGGGATAGCGGCGCATCGGGGGCCGAGTCGGGCGCCGGCCAGCGCATGCCCGCCGGCGGGCGCACTATCCCTGTCGGTCCGGGGATGATGTTCGATGGTCTGCTGCCCGGGGAGGACGTGGGCACCATCGAGTCGAACCGGCCCAGCGCCCTGCTCGAGGGGTTCCGGGGCGCCATGGTGCGCGCCGTGGGCGCCGGTACCCGAGTGGGCTACAGCACCATCGCCCGCGACTACAACGGCACCTATAGCGCCCAGCGCCAAGAGCTGGTCGAGGCCCAGCTGGGTTACGAAGTGCTGCAGAGCGACTTCATCGACGGCTGGTCGCGGCCGGTCTATCGCGACTGGCTGCTGATGGAGATCACCACCGGCGGCATCGAGCTGCCCGACGACCTCGATCTCGACACGCTCTATAACGCCTTCTACCTGGCGCCGGTCATGCCCTGGATCGATCCCAGCAAAGAGGCCAAGGCCTGGCGAGAACTGGTCGAGAGCGGTTTCGCCGACGAGGCCGAGGTGGCGCGTGCGCGAGGTCGCAACCCGGACGAGCTCAAGGCGTCCCGCGAGGACGAAGTGCTCATCAACCGCGAGAAGGGGCTGGTGTTCAGCTCCGACGCTTACCACGAACACTACGGAGGCCAGGCCAATGCCGAGGACCAACAACGCCGGCGCGACCGGCGCGCCGCTGCTGATGCCGCCGATGGCGAAGGCGACACCGATTGACAACGTGCCGACGGAGAACTGGTACAGCATCAAGGCCCGGGCGGGCGAGGGCGTCGCCGAGATCGGGATCTATGACGACATCGGTGCCTTCGGGGTCACCGCCAAGATGTTCGCTCAGGAGCTCATGGCCCTGCGCGATGTCTCGCTGATTCGCCTCTACGTGCACAGCTATGGCGGCGACGTCATGGAAGGCACCGCGATCTACAACCTGCTCGCCGACCACCCGGCGCGGGTCGAGGTGACCATCATGGGCGTGGCCGCCTCGATGGCCTCGGTCATCGCCATGGTCGGCGACGTCGTCATCATCCCTGAGAACGCCTGGATCATGGTGCACCGACCCTGGGGCATCCAGGGCGGCGACGCCGACGACATGCGTCGCTATGCCGGGATGCTCGACCAGGTCGAGGACACCCTGGTGATGGCCTACGTCAAGAAGACCGGCAAGAGCGAGGACGAGATCAAGACTCTGCTGGCCGAGGAAACCTGGCTCAACGGCCAGCGGGCGGTAGAGCTCGGCTTTGCCGACCAACTGGCGGAACCGTTGCAGGTGGCCGCCTCCCTGAAATCCCATCGCGTGCAGGAGTTCGAGCACATGCCGAAGCAAGTTCAGAACCTGATGAACCCCCGTGGCCAGGGTGGTCAATCCACACCGCCGAGCAACGGCGGACAAGGGGGCGGCGCGCCCCAGGGTGGCGAGGGTGGCGGTCCGTCTACCCCGCCCAACAATGGTGGCCAGGGAGGCGGCGCCTCGCTGGCGGACTTCCAGGCCCAGGAGCAGCAGCGTCGCAACGCCATCAAGGCGGTGTTTAAGCCGTTTGGCGGGGCTCATGCCGAGCTCGAGCGTGAGTGCCTGGATGACATGGCCATCAGCGCCGAGGCGGCCAAGGACAAGCTGCTGGCCGGCCTCGGGGGTGACACCACCCCCACCGGCGGCCCACGCCGTGACACCGGTATTCATGCTGGGAACGGCAACATCGTCGGCGACGGGATCCGCAACTGCATCGAGGCTCGTGTCGGCCTGGGGCAGGTCGAGCGCGACAACGCCTACGCCGGCATGACCCTGATGGAGTGTGCTCGCGCTTCGCTGTCCGAGCGCGGCGTCGGCATCGCTTCCTACAGCGGCGATCGCATGGCCATCGTCGGCGCCGCTTTCACGCACTCCTCGAGCGACTTCGGTAACCTGCTGGCCGACGTGGCCCGCAAGGCCATGCTCAAGGGACACGACGAGTCCGAGGAGACCTTCCAGAAGTGGACGTCCAAGGGCACCCTGCCGGACTTCCGGCCGATGAAGCGGGTCGACCTGACCGCATTCCCGAGCCTGCGCCAGGTGCGCGAGGGCGCCGAGTACAAGTACGCCAGCGTCGGCGATCGCGCCGAGCAGATCATGCTCGCGACCTACGGCGAGCTGTTCGCGATCACCCGGCAGACGATCATCAACGACGACCTCAGCGCCTTCAATCGTATCCCGCGGATGATGGGGCGGGCGGCGATCCGCACGGTCGGCGACCTGGTCTACGCGGTGCTGATCAACAACCCGAAGATGGCCGACGGCAAGGCGCTGTTCCATTCCGACCACGGCAACCTGATGGGGGCCGGCGGGCTCTCGGTGTCGCGTTACGACGAGGCCAAGACCAAGATGCGCCGCCAGAAGGAAGGCGACGCGACGCTCAATATTCGCCCGGCCTACAACATCGTGCCGGTCAGCCTCGAGTCCACCGCCAAGGCGCTGCTGGCGGCCGAGTACGACCCGGCGATGGCCGAGGCCAAGGTGCCCAATCCGGTGCGCGGCCTGGCCGAGGTCGTGGCCGATGCGCGTCTCGACGAGGCCAGCGTGTCGACCAGCTACCTCGCCGCCGACCCCAACATGCACGACACCATCGAGGTCGCGTACCTGGACGGCAACGACGCGCCCTACCTGGAACAGCAGGATGGTTTCACCGTCGACGGGGCCAAGTTCAAGGTCCGCATCGATGCCGGCGTGGCGCCGTTGTCGTTCCGCACCATGGTCAAGCTGCCGGGTAACTGATCGGCTGACGGTGTAGCGCTAGACACGTCCATAGGATGACCGGCCTTGGCCGGTTTTTTGTGGGCGTGATTTTGTCACGCAATAGGAGAACGAATCATGGCCAAGAATTGCCACCAGATGGGCGACGTCCTCGACTGGACCAACGATACCGGCGCGGCCGTCACCAGCGGCCAGGTCGTCGTGATCGGCGCACTGATCGGGGTCGCCCTGGTCGACATCGCCAACGGCGCGACCGGCTCGGTCGCCATCGACTACGTCTGGGAGCTGCCCAAGGGCAGCAACGCCATCGCCGCCGGCGACGCGGTCGACTACGACGTCTCGGCCTCGACCATCGACAAGATCGGCACTCCGGCCAGCGGTGACCTGGTCGGCTGCGGGGTGGCCATCGCCGCCGCGGCTGGAGGAGATGCCACCGTGCTGGTCAAGATCAACGCTGGCGCCGCCACGGTAACCGCCTAACCCATGACGCGCCCGCCCAAGCGGGCGCGCCTCGAGGAGACTGCCCATGGCCTGGGAAGACATCGCGGTACGCGCCCAGCGGCGCATCCTGCGCAAGCTGGGCGAGGATGTCATCTATATCCCCAGCGGCGGCGAGGCGGTCACGGTGCGCGGCCTGTTCGAAGAGCAGCACCAGTCCGTCGATCCCGATACCGGGGTGCCCGTCTATAGCGTCAACCCGACGCTGACCGTCGTGCTGGCCGACCTGCCGGACGGAAGCCCTGGGATGGGGGATCGCATGACCCGCAAGGCGCGGACCTATCGGGTCGTCGGCAGTCAGCCCGATGACAACGGCGGCACCCTGCTGGAGCTGAAAACGTGACGCATCCCCGCAAGCTGATCCGCGACAAGATCGTCGAGCGACTCACGGGCAACACCGATGCCGGCCTGAGGGTCTACGGCAGCCGTGTGCTGCCCTACTGGAATGGCCGACAGGGCCTCGAGGCGGCCATGCCGGCCATTCTCGTCTACACGCTGCGCGAGCCGGTCGAGATCTTCAGTCAGGCGCCGCGGGAGTATCGACGTACCGTGCAGGTGGCGGTGCAGGCCATGGTCATGGGCGAGGACGTCGATGATCCCCTCGACGACCTGGCACGCCAGATCGAGCTGTGCCTGTTCGACGATGACACCCTCGATGGAACGGCCGCCGAGCTCGTGCTGCTGGAAACGGAAATCGTCTTCACCGACGAGGGCGAGCGGGAGATGGGCGCCGCCCGTTTGGCCTGGGAGGCGACCTACTACGACGAGATCGAGCCGGTGCTAGAAGACTATCTCGCCACGGTGCAGGCCGAGTGGGACGTGGCACACCCCGATGGCGACATCGAGGCCGTCGACACCATCACCCCTGAGCAGGAGTAACCCATGTACACCGAAACCCTGAAGCCCGTGCGCGGGCGGCGGGTACGCGATCCCCTGCGCGGTCGTCCCCTGCGCGACGACGGCGAGCCGGTAACGCTCGACGGCTACTGGCGCCGCCGTCTGCGCGACGGCGACGTGGAGCGCGTCAAGTCCCAACCCGCCCGCCCCCAGGCGAAACGCGACGAGGAATAACCGATGCCTGTTTCATTCAATGAGGTCCCGGCCAGCTTGCTGACGCCGGGTTTTTTCGGCGAGTTCGACAACTCCCGCGCGGTATCCGGGCCCGGTGTCATGCCCTATCGCCTGCTGATCCTGGGGCAGATGCTGTCGACCGGCACGGCCACCGCCGACACACCGGTGCGCGTGTTCAGCGCCGACCAGGTGGGCAAGCTCGCTGGCCGTGGCTCGATGCTTCACGGCATGGCGCAGCGCCACTTCGAGGCCAACGACTACGCCGAGACCTGGATCATCCCGCTGGCCGACGCGCCGTCGGCGGTCGCCGCGACCGGAGCCATGACCTTCGGCGGCGCGCCCACCGAGGCGGGCACGCTCAACCTCTACCTGGCCGGGCGCCGGGTCCGGGTCGGCATCGCCAGTGGGCAGTCGCTCTCGGCGATCGCCACCGACGTGGCGGCCGCTATCA
This sequence comes from Halomonas sp. H33-56, assembly GCF_040147035.1. NCBI lineage: Bacteria > Pseudomonadati > Pseudomonadota > Gammaproteobacteria > Oceanospirillales > Halomonadaceae > Halomonas > Halomonas sp. H33-56. The sequence goes on along the minus strand of NZ_JAMSHP010000002.1, from coordinate 11,811 downwards.
ACGCCGACGGCGATCTTCCCGTGACTGCCGAGGTGGACGGCACCACCGTCGAGAAGGTCAACGTCACCGCGCGCAACAAGGGGCCGGCTGGCAATGACCTGGACCTGCGCCTCAACTACCAGACCGGCGAGGAGACGCCTGCGGGGCTGACCGTGACCGTCGAGGCGATGAGCGGTGGCACGGCAGCCCCTGATCTGGCCGCCGCGATTACGGCCATGGGCGACGACCAGTACCACCTGACCGCGCTGCCCTATACCGATGCCACCAGCATCGGCGCCCTGGACGCCGAACTGCGCGATCGCTGGGGACCGTTGCGTCAGATCGAGGGCCACGTCTTCGCTGCGGCGCGGGGCACGGTGGGCGAGCTGGGCACCCTGGGCGACGGCGAGAACAGCGAGTTCGTGACCATCATCGATGCCGGTTCAGCGCCGACCCCGCCTTATGAATGGGCGGCAAGCGTCACCGCCGTGGCGGGCTACTACGCCGAGATCGATCGTGGCCGGCCGTTGCAGACGCTGGCGCTCCCCGGTGTGCTCGGCCCCGTGAAGGGCGACCAGCGCACCCAGACGGAACGCAACCAGCTGCTGCTCGATGGCATCAGCACCCACAAGGTCAGCGCCGACGGCACGGTGCGCATCGACCGCCTGGTGACGCTCTACAAGACCAATGCGTTCGGCGTGGCGGATCCCTCCTATCAGGACGTCAACACCATGCTGGTGCTGGGCTACCTGCGCTGGGACTTCCGGGCCATGTGGCTGCGCAAGTACCCCCGCCACAAGCTCGCCGACGACGGCACTCGCTTCGGTACCGGTCAGAAGGTGGTGACGCCCAAGCTCGCCAAGGCTGAGGCGATCGCCAAGTTTCGCGAGTGGGAGGAGATCGGCCTGGTCGAGGACGCCGAGCAGTTCAAGCAGGACCTGGTGTGCGAGCGCAATGTCTCGGACCCCAACCGGCTCGATTTCATCCTGCCGCCGAACCTGATCAATCAGCTGCGCGTGACCGCGGCTCAGTTCCAGTTCCGGCGCTGATTCACCCGGGCGGGCGCGGCCCGCCCCTAGCAAGAGGATTCGCATATGAGCAAACGAGTCGGCGGCATCATCTTCCTGAAGGTCGATGGTGACCTGCAGCGAGCAAAAGGGGCGTTCAGCTACAACCTGGGCAAGCCCAAGCGCGAGGCGGTGATCGGTGGCGATGGCATCGCCCACGGCTACAAGGAAACCGGCCAGGTAGCCTTCATCGAGGGCGAGATCACCGATGATCGAAAGCTCAACCTGGCGGCGCTGCTCGAGCTCGAGGACGTGACCGTGACCCTGGAGCTCGCCAACGGCAAGGTCATTTCGCTGCGCGAGGCCTGGTACGCCGGTGAGGGCACGGGTCAGAGCGAGGAAGGCAACATCGGCGTGCGCTTCGAAGCGCCGACCGGAGAGGAGATCAAGTAATGGTGAAACCTGAAACCGTGGTCAAGCTCGACCAGCCGATCGAGCATGGCAGCGACACGATCCGCGAGCTGGTGATCCGTCGGCCCAAGGCCAAGGACTTTCGCGAGCTGCCGGCCGATCCCGGGATGGGGGACATCCTGTCGTTCGCCGGTGACCTGGCCTCTCAGCCGCCCAGCGTCATCGACGAGCTCGACGTCGCCGACATGCTGAAGGTAGTCGACGCAGTGGGAAAATTCATTCCGGGTGGCCAAGCGACTGGCGGCAACAGATCGGCGTGATCGCCTACCTGTTTCATTTTCCGCCGTCCGAACTGTGGGACATGGACGCGGCCGACCTAGCGTTCTGGGCCGCCCGGGGCGAGGAAATCGCGGAGTATCGCAATGGCTAATATGAACCCGCTGCGCGTGGTCATCGAGGGTGTCGATCGCATCACCGCCCCGCTGCGCCGAATCAATCGGCGCATCGAGTCGATGACGGCACCCATCCGCCAGGTCAACAACAGCCTCAGAAGCATGGGAGAGGCGGCCGGCATCGGGCGCCTGGGCTCAGCGATGGGCAATGTGGGCAATCGGGTCGCCAACGCGACGCGGGAGGTGGGCGCCCTGGGCGCCCGCCTCGGGGCCGTGGGCGCGGTCGCCGCCGGGACGTTCGGCATCCTGGTGAATGGCTATTCCCGCTCGGCCAATGAGGTCAGTGTCTGGTCGGAGCGCCTGGGCATGAGTACGCAGTCGCTCCAGGAGTGGCAGTACGTCGCTGGCCAGTTCAACGTCGAAAACGACGCGCTTCGGGATGGCCTCAAGGAGCTGACCATGCGCGCCGACGAGTTCGTGGTCACCGGCGGTGGCCCGGCGGCCGAAGCCTTCGAGCGAATCGGCGTCAGTCAGGCGCGGCTGCGCGAGACCGGTGGCGACACCGAGAAGATCTTTGCCCTGATCCGCGACCGGATCCGCGACATCGACAACGTCGCCAAGCGGCAGCGCATCGTCGACGAGCTGCTGGGCGGCCAGGGCGGCGAGCAGATGACCGTGATGCTCTCGTCTGCCGCCTCTGAGCTCGAGCGCATGCACGGCGAGGCGCATCGGCTGGGCGAGGTCATGGACGAGGGGACGATCGCCGGTGCCGCGCGTTTCACCAATGGCATGCGCGATCTCACCGGCGCCCTGTCCGGGGCGCGCAACGCCGTGCTGGGGCCGCTGATGCCGGCATTGACCGAACTCGCGGCGACCCTGAAAGAGCTGCTGGTCGACAACCGCGAGCGGTTGGCGGCCTTCGGCGAGGCCCTGGCCGAGCGCCTGCCCGGCGCATTGGAACGCTTGATCGAGGGGTTCCGGGACGTGCGCAGGGTGATGGATGAGGTACTCGACTTCATTCGGCCCATCACCGACCGATTCGGAGGGCTGCGTGTGGCCCTGGTCACGGTGGCGGCGGTGTTGTTTGGTCCGCTGCTGGCGGCCCTGGCGGGCGTGACCCAGGCGATGGTCTCGCTGGGGGTGGCGTTGCTCACCACGCCGGTGGGGTGGTTTCTGGGGGCGGTGGCTGCGATTGCCGGCGCTGTCTACCTGATCTATCGCCACTGGGATGACATCAGTCGGTGGTTCACCGACAAGATCGATGCCGTGCGCTCGGCCTTCGACACGGGGCTCCTCCAGGGCGTCTACACCCTGCTTCGCGAGTTCAATCCGGTGCTGCTGGTGGCCGAGGCGATCGACGGCATCGTGGAGTACATCACCGGCGTCAGCTTGAGCGACATCGGCGGCCGGATGATTGGCACCCTGTTGAACGGCATTCGCAGTCGGTTCGAGGGTGTGATCGATGCCTTCGACCAGGGGTTGTTGCAGGGCATCTATGCGCTGTTGCGCGACTTCAATCCGGTAACGCTGGTGGCCGAGGCGATCGACGCCATCGTGGAGTACATCACCGGCGTCAGTCTGAGCGACGTCGGGGCCGACCTGATCGACAGCCTCTGGCAGGGCATCGGCGATAAGTTCGATGAGCTGACGCGCTGGTTTCGCGAAAAGGTACGGGGGCTCACCGAGCTGGTGCCCGACTGGATGAAGGACGCCGGCAGTGCCGTCAGTGATGGCGTTTCGCGGGTCACCGGCGCCGTGGGTGAGGCATTCAGCGGCGAGGCGCGGCCGACGCAGTATGGCCTCCAGCCCGGCCCGCCCCGGGCCCTGGCCGAGACCGTGCGCGGGGCTACCGGAGCCAATGGTCAGGGTGGTGAGGCCTCGGTGACGATGCGCTTCGAGAATGCGCCGCAAGGACTTCAGGTGGTCGACCAGCAAAGCCGTGGCCTGAACGTGAGCAACGATCTCGGTTACTCCCTGGAGGACAGCTGATGGCATGGCGCGACCAGTACCGGCCCGCCTCGTTTCGGGGTGTGCCGTTCCACGCCCGACAAGCTGGTCACAGCGGCGGCCGCCGCACCGTCCAGCACGAGTACCCCGGGCGCGACCTGCCCTGGGCAGAAGACCTAGGGCGCCGGGCGCGCACTTACCCGGTCGAGGGCTACGTGATCGGGACCGACTATATGGTGGCCCGGGATGCCCTGATCGAGGCCCTCGAGGCCGAGGGAGCTGGCGAGCTGATGCACCCGTATCACGGCGCCCGGCAGGTAGTGGTCGACACGTTCAATATCCGCGAGGGCAGCCGAGACGGCGGCCTGGCTCTCTTTTCGATCACCTTCCTGGAGGCCGGTGAGCGGTCGCATCCGGCGGGGCGGCGCGATCAGGTGACGGCGATCGACCAGCAGGCCACTGCCCTGACCGACACCTCGATCAAGGACTTCGTCAGCGCGTACAGCGTCGGTGGCTTGCCGGCCTTCGTCGCCCTGGCTGCCGAGGTGCTGCTGGGCGATCTTGTCGGCACCGTCCGGGACGTGGCCGATGGCATCGCCAGTACGGTCGATCAGGCGGCGCGCTTCGCCCGCGATCTGCGCTCGCTGAGCGACGAGGCGGCCGAGCTGGTGCAGTCTCCCGGCAGCCTCGCCGAGCGGGTCGTCGGCGTGATCGAGGACCTGGGGCGGCGGGGGAGGTCCCGCCCGGCGTCCGGGACCGTTGCTCTACAGCGGCTGTCCGACTGGGGGCAGGGGGTGCCGGCGGTGCCGCGCACCACCGCGACTCGGGCTCAGCAGGACGACAACCGGCAGGCCCTGGCGGACCTGGTGCAGCGGGTGGCCACCGCCCAGGCGGCCACCCTGGCCGTGCGTACGGAATGGCCCACCCACGATGAGGCGGTGTCCGCTCGTGATGCCCTCGCCGATCGGCTCGACGCCGTCATGGAGCGTACGGCCTCGGACTACGTCTATCTCGAGGCTCAGGCGCTGCGCGCCGACCTGGTACAGGCGGTGCCGCCGCCCGACCAGTCGCTGGCGCGTCTGTCGCGCTTCACGCCGCGGGCGACACAGCCAGCCCTGGTGCTGGCCTATCGTCTGTACGGTGACGCCCGCCGAGCCGACGAGATCGTGAGCCGTAATGACATTCGGCATCCCGGCTTCGTGATCGGCGGTGATCCCTTGGAGATCCTCAATGACTGACACCTTGACCCTCACCGTCGGTGGACGGATCTACAGCGGCTGGACGTCGGCGGACGTGACGCGAGACCTCGAGGCGGTGGCGGGCGGCTTTCGTATCGGTGTGACCGACCGTTGGGTGGGTCAGACCGAACCCTGGCCAATTCGCCGTGGTGATCCCTGCCGCGTCGCGGTCAACGGCGAGCCGCTGATCGATGGCTATGTGGACAGCGCCTCGCCGAGTATCGACGGTCAGAGCAAGACATTGACCGTGAAGGGGCGCGATCGCACCGGCGACTTGGTCGACTGCTCAGCGGTCCACAAGCCCGCCGAGTGGCACAACATCGGCCTCGAGCGGCTGGTGCGGGTACTGTGCGAGCCGTTCGGTCTCGAGGTGACGCTCGAGGTCGAGGTGGGGGTGCCGTTTCCACGTTTCGCCGTGCAGCCCGGTGAGACGGCTTGGGAGGCGATCGAGCGAGCCTGTCGCCTGCGCGCCGTGCTGGCCACCGGCCATGCTGGGGGCGTACTGATCACCCGCGCTGGCGAGCAGCGCGCCGCCGATGACCTGGTGTGGGGCGAGAACATTCTCACGGCCCGTGCCGAGCTCGACATGTCGCGACGCTACAGCCATTACACGGTGCAAGGCCAGAACATTGGGACGGATAACGCCTGGGGCGAGGTTGCCGCCGAGGTCGAAGGTGGCGCCCGTGACGCAGGCGTGCCGCGCTATCGCCCACTGATGGTGATGGCCGAGGGCACCGCCGATAGCGCCAACGCTCAGCAGCGCGCCGAGTGGGAGGCCATCGTGCGCGCCGCCCGTGGCTCCACGGCCAGCGTGACGGTGGCCGGTTGGACGCAGCGCAATGGCGAACTCTGGCGTCCCAATCGTCGCGTCCGGATCAGCTGCGAGTGGTTGCGTCTCGAGGGCGAGATGCTGATTACCGCCGTGACCTACCGCCAGGACGATCAGTCCGGCACCACTGCCACCCTCAAGCTACAGCGCCCCGATGCCCTGACGCCCAAGCCCGAGGTCCCCGAAGCGGCCACCTCGGGCAGCAGCGACGACGTCGGGCTCAACGACTGGTAGGAGATATCCAATGCGCAACGGATCGCTGGCACGGCTGTCGCGGCGGGTGATGCTGATGCTGGCGCGCGGTGTGCTTCGCCAGGTAGACGACACCGGTCGCCTGCAGCTGTTGCAGGGGACCTTCCTCAAGGGCGAGACCCGCGCGGGCCTCGAGCGAATGCAGCAGTACGGCATGACCAGCCACCCCCATCCCGGGGCCGAACTGGTGTCGCTTTTCTTGGGCGGGAATCGCGATCACGGCCTGGTCATCGCCGTGGACGACCGCCGCTATCGCCTCACGGGGCTGACCCAGGGCGAGGTCGCTCTCTACGACGACCAGGGCCAAAAGGTGCACCTGACCCGCGACGGGATCGTCATCGATGGCGCGGGCAAGCCGGTGAGTTTCGTCAATGCGCCGGTCGTGAGCATGGATGGCGACCTCGAGGTCGCCGGCCAGGTATCGGACGCCAACGGCTCCATGCAAGAGATGCGCGATACCTACAACGACCACGACCATGCGGGCGACAGCGGTGGTACCACCGACGCGCCCAACCAGTCCATGACCTGACCCGCGAGCAACACCTATGACCGACATTCGCCTTGGCTGGCGCGAGGAGCTCGCGTCGGCCGATGTCCTGTTGTCACCGACGGGTGGCGACCTCGAGACCGATGATGGCCTCGAGACGGCCGTCATCGTGTCACTGTTCACCGATCGTCGCGCCCTCGAGGACGACCGCCTGCCGGCCGAGGCCGAGGATCGTCGTGGCTGGTGGGGGGACGTTGCCCCTCCGATCGAGGGCGACCAGACCGGAAGCCGTCTGTGGCTGCTGGCCCGCGAGAAGTGCACTGCTGACGTGCTCAATCGCGCCCGCGAGTACACCGGCGAGGCGTTGGCCTGGCTCCTCGAGGACCAGGTTGCCAGTCGCGTCGAGGTCGATGTCGAGTACCTGGATGTCGACTGGCTGGCGCTGTTGGTCGAGATCCACCGCCCGGACGGCAGCCGCCTGTCGGGTCGCTATCGCTACAACTGGCGCGCGCAATTCACCGAGGGAGAGTAATCGATGGCATTCCAGCGGCCGACCCTGGCGCAACTGATCGAACGAACCAATGCCGACGTCGCGAGTCGGCTGCCCGCCGGGCGCGGGGCGGTACTTCGCCGCTCCGCGCTCGGCGTGCTGGCGAGAGCGCTCGCCGGGCTGAGCCACCTGCTGCATGGCCACCTGGACTACAACGCTCGCCAGCTGCTGCCTGACACGGCCGACAGCGAGCATCTTCGGCGCCACGCCAGCCTGTGGAAGATCCAGCCCACGCCGGCCACTTACGCCAGCGGCCCGGTCACCCTGACCGGCACCGGCAACGTGGCGGCCGACACCGTCCTGCAGCGTGACGATGGCCGGGAGTACCTGGTCGCTACCGGCGTGGTGCTCAGCGGGAGCGGCGAGGTGACGGTGACCGCCCGGGAGCCCGGGTCAGACGGCAACGTTGAGGCCGGGCTGGCCATGTCGCTGCTCTCGCCGGTGCCGGGCATCGACAGCACCGGCACCGTGGCCGCCGGCGGCATCGCCGGCGGCGCCGACCCGGAGAGCGATCCCCGGGTGCTGACGCGGCTGCTCAAGCGCATGCAGGAGCCGCCCCAGGGCGGATCGGATCCCGATTACGAGCAATGGGCCCTCGCGGTGCCCGACGTGACCCGGGCGTGGGTGTACCGCCGCTGGTTGGGTGCCGGCACCGTCGGTGTGGCGTTCGTCTGTGACGACCTCGACCCGATCATTCCCGACGCCGCCAAGGTGGCCGAGGTGCAGGCGGCCATCGACGCGGAGCGCCCGGTGACCGCCGAGCCGGTGGCATTCGCGCCTACCGAGGCGCCCCTGAGCCCGACCATCAGCGGACTCACGCCCAACACGCCCGAGGTGCGCGCGGCGATCGCCGCCGAGCTCGCCGACCTGGTCAAGCGCGAGGCCGAGCCGGGCGGAACCCTGCTGATCTCGCACATCCGTGAGGCCATCAGCGTCGCCGCCGGCGAGAGCGACCATGTTCTCGAGACGCCCACCGCCGACGTCTCCCATCCCGCCGGGACCATGGCCGTCATGGGAGTCATCACATGGGCATGAACGCGGACCAGTACCGTGACCAGATGGCGGCGCTGCTGCCTATCGGGGCGGCCTGGCCGCGCGAGCTGGGCAGCCGCCTGATGCGGCTGCTGCGATCGCTGGCCGAGGAGCCCGCGCGGGTCGATCAACGGGCCGTGGAACTGCTGCGCGAGGCGGATCCACGCCGCGCCCTGGAGATGCTCGACGACTGGGAGCGCAACTACGGGCTGCCCGAGGTGTGCTCCGGCATTGGCGAGCAGACCCTTCAGCAGCGCCGCGACGCCCTGGTCTCGAAGATCGTCACCACCGGAGGGCAGTCGCGCGGCTATTTCATCGGCGTCGCCGAGGCCCTGGGCTACGCGATCACCATCGAGGAATTCCGACCGTTCCGCGTCGGGATGAATCGCGTAGGCGATCCGCTGACCAACGGCGATTGGCAATTCACCTGGCGTGTGCGCGCTCCGGCGGTGACCGTGCGGGCCTTTCGCACCGGCCGCAGCGCCGTGGGCGAGCCGCTGCGCCAATGGGGCAATGCCGAGCTTGAGTGCAAGCTCACGCGCCTGCAGCCCTCTCACACCATCCTGCAATTCGCATACGGGGAGTGACCCATGCACAAGATCGAGTCGCCTGGGGCGACCCAGGACAGCCGTTTCACCGAGGGCGATCCCTCGTCAGGGGTGCCGGCGACGGAGCTCAGCGCGGCGTTTATGAACGCCGTGATGGACGAGATCGCGAACGTGATCCAGGAGGCGGGCCTGACGCTGAAAACGGCGGGCACCGAGACGGGCGACCAACTGTTGGCGGCGTTGCAGTCTCTCGGTATGGGCGGCTACGCCAGCGCGGCCGAGGCCCAGGCCCTGACTAGCCTGGTAAAGGTTTTAACACCAGGAAGGCTGGATGATGCGTTTGAAGGGGCGAACCAGCTAAAGGCGTCCCGTGGATACCAGCGCCTACCCGGAGGGGGGATCCTTCAATGGGGGATTAAACGACCGCTTTCAGGTGCAAACAGCTACAACGTGGATACTGTATTCCCGATCGCGTTCCCAAATGCGTGTTTTAGCGTAGTGGTATCCCATGGTGTTGACTCTGCAAACTTAGACTCGGTTGCAAATTACCGGACTAACGATGAGAGCGTTCAGATGGGGGCACCAAACACAACGGGTTTCGATGCCCAGTTAAATCTTAGAGATGGGCAAACATCGGACAATCGAGCCTTTCGCTGGATGGCTATCGGTCACTAATAGAGGCGTTTATGGATACTCAAGAAATGTACTACAGTGCAGAGCTGATGACATTCCTGCCCGGCAGCCTGCGCGATGAGTATGAGCGGTCCGGAACGTGGCCAGACGATGCCATAAAGGTGACTGTTGGCGAGTGGCAGACCTACGGCCAGGGAGATGCGCCTACTGGGATGCAGCGCGGCTCCGATGCAGATGGACGGCCGACTTGGATCAAGATCCCACCAGAGCCCCTTAAGGATCTCGCTGCCCGCAAGCGATCCGAGATCGAAGCGGGCCTTTCCGCGGCACTCTACGCTGGCATGCCGCACACCATGCCTGGTGGCACCGACGACGTCGTCCAGACGCGCCCCGAGGACGAGCCCAACCTGCTGGGCCTGGCGATCGAAGCGCGTGACCTGCGCGATGCCGGCGAGACCGGTGCCGTTCAGGTGCTACGTGCGCAGTCGAATGTTCTCTATGCGATGACGCCCGAGCAGATGATCGCCGTCACCGACGCCGCCAAGGCCTTCAAGAAACAGCAGCTGGCGCACAGCTGGACACGTAAGGACGAGATCGAGGCCGCCCTCGAGGCAGGCGATCGAGCCGCCCTCGAGGTGATCACCTGGTGATGTCGGGCTTATTGCAGGTGGAGCTCTTTCATCGCACCGTCCCACTCGGCCAGCAAGTCGCCGCCTCGGGTCACGATCCGGGCGGAACGTAGCGCCTTGCCAGGGCCTGCGACGGCGCATTCGAAGGTAAGGGCAAGATTTCGCCGAACGTCGAAACTGGCGTTCTCCCAGGTCGCGGTGTCGACGGCAATGCTCGCGGTGTCTTGAATGAAGCCCATGCCGAGCACGACTCCGGCCTCTTCCAGCTGACTGATGCGATCCACGGCATCGTCCCTGTTGCAGTCCTGTGCCAGGGCGGTGATCGGGAAAGCCGTGATGGCGAGGGCGAGGGCCAGTTTTTTCATCTCGGAGCCTTTAAGCGGGGTGGGCGAAACGCGCTTAATGAGCATGCCTGCATGTGCCTTCGGGTTCAATCGACTGCCAGCTTCGCCTCCCGCGGCATGCCCCCGGTCATTCGTGGCCGGGGGCTTTTGCGTTTCGGGTGTGCGTAGCCTTCTGGATTCGGACGGCACGGGTAGCATGGCGGGAGGATCGCGAATTCTCACCGTCGGAATCGCGGCAACTGATATGATATATATGCTGTATAAAATTACAGGTATCGAGGCCCCGGACGGGGCGAGATGACCGGCACGCAGGAGGTGGCCATGAGGCAACAGCAGGAACGGGGGCAGGTACAGCGGCGCGGGCACAATCCGCTGGTCGGCGAATGTGCGGCCGACACTATCGCGAACTGTCATGATCTCGTAGAGTATTTGCAGCTCAGCGATGAGGATCTGCACCCCGGTATGCGGTTGAATCTGCTGGCGCTGAGGGATGCGCTGGGGTCGGTGCAGGCGTCCGAGGAATGGGGCGGGTCATGAAGCGGGAAAATTTTTTCTAACACATATCGTGTCAAACCCGTCCGAGGATGCTAGTATCGTGAGCGTGATGACAACGAAACATCGGGCGGGTGAGAGGTGTTCCCGGTGAGAATTCAACGAGTTAGGTAGGCCGAAAAGAGAAAACCCGAGGTTGGCGCCTCGGGTCTTCGATGATTCGTAGCAGCTAGAGCACGAACCGCACAGTTCCCAGTCTACTAGCTGCTCGAATCGCCGGCAAGCCTTTGGCAGGAGCCAAAGCGGCAAATGGATGCAGCAGTAGAGACTGCGACGTGCGCCCGCATGTGGGGCCGTACGCCGTACAAGCACCCCGGTAACTGGCTGGGCACTGGCAACAGGTGCGGCCACAATCCCGAGCGCGGCGAGTTCGATCGCTACGCCATCCCCGAGACCCGGCGCCTGCCGAGGGTCCAGCAGCAGCTGCTCGAGGGCGCGCGAGACTATTACCATGCCCCGGGCATTCTCCCCACCCTCTCGAACCTATCCGGCAAGGCGAACGCCGACGGCAGCCCGCGGCAAAATCGCAGCGAGGGCCGCGCGGCCGAGAGCCTGGTGCTCTCCGCGATCATCAATCACCTCGACTTCGCCAGCCTGCGCGTCGGCACGCCCAAGCCCGACGGCACCTTCGTGTCGCGCTCCTGTGGCGAACTCGCCAGGGTCGCCGGCTTGCTGGCCCCGAACAGCGATCCCGACCATCCCGAGCCTTCTCAGCGTTTTTGGCGGGCGTTCCGCCGCCTCAAGATCGCCGGCGCATTCACCGTGCACAAACAGTACGAGGAACGCCCGGACGGCAGCAAGCGCGCTCGCCCGGCGATCAAGGCCGTGTCGATGCAGTTCCTGGTCTGTCTGGGCAAGGTCGGCTATCAGAAGCTCAAGGAGTTCCGCACCTGGGCGTCGAACAAGCTCAAGAAGCTGCGCCGCAAACACCGCGAGCGCTTTCCCGAGGCCAACGATGCCGCCCAGGCTCGCCACCGTGTA